>NZ_CP171120.1:0-15639 GCF_043186315.1 Staphylococcus massiliensis
TTGCAAGTCAAAAAGTTATGTGGGTTTGTAATGTTTTATTACCTCTATTCAAATTTAATTGGAAAGAGGTTTTTTATTATGTCTCGTAAAAATATTAAAAATCAAGCAAGTCAAAACTTTTATATGCTACATAAAGCATTATTTGTTAATGAAAAATATAAAAAATTAAGTGATAGTGCCAAAGTTACTTATGCAATTCTCAACGATAGAGTTAGCTTGTCGATTAAAAATAATTGGGTCGATGATAATGGGGATATATATTTCATTTTTACAAATGAAAGTCTCCAGAATATATTAGACAAAAGCAAGAATACAATTACTAAAATAAAAAAAGAACTTCAAGCAGTAGGGTTACTTGAACAAATACGTACAGGATTTAATAAACCTAATAAATTATATTTGCATGATATAGAAACTAATATTAGTGTAGAAAAAAGTATTCAATCCTCATCTATAACCTACAATGACAAGGAGTCCCAAAATTTGGGACTCCAGAATCCCGAAATTTGGGACTCCAGAAACTCAAAATTTGGGACTCCAGAATCCCAAATTTTAGACCCTAATGATACTGATTATAATGATACTGATTATATTAAGACTGAGAGTAATGATACGGATGATTTGAATGATAAGAAATTAACATATCCTAATAATCATACAAATCATTCAAATCACGACAATTCAAACTTTAATAATGAGGCTTTAAAATTCCAATTACTCGAAGAACTACCGCAAAGTATTCAAAACTATCTAAGTAACTTTGAAGTAACTGAAATTGAAATTATTAAAACTGTATTATTAAAAGCCAAAACATCTTTCAACAATACGATTGATAGTTATTACTTGTTAGAAGATATGGAAATCGAAATACTTCATGTTCTTAAACGTTTCAAAGCTATACTTATTCAAAAAAATGAAACCGTTGAAGCCATGCAAGGATACTTAATGAAATCTCTTAAATCTGAATTCGCTGAAATGCATACGCTTAATAAACGACGTGATCATTTACCAATCACTTCTTTATTTAATCAATAATGATTTAATTAGAGGGCATCTATTTAAAGATGCTCTCTTTTTAATTTACAAGTGGTTGCTAAGGCAACCACCTAGATCAAACGAAAGTAAGGGAGGGGATAACAAAATAACATCAACACAATGTCACAACATAGAATGCTGCTATTAAAGAAGGGAGGAACACATATGAGTAATAAGAAAAAGATTAAAGTTACATTGGCAATGGTTAATGTTCTTTTAACTGCAGTCGAACTTTATCTTCAATGGCAATTGAGTAAATCTGAAAATGAACTGTAGTTAAGCAAGCAGGTGGGACTAAAACAGAAACGTTTTAGTCCTATTTTTTTCTATAATATATTTATATTCGTTTAATAATGACTCAAACATGTCGCATAAGATGAAAAATAAAATGATCATTTAGCACTGTTTTAACTTTAAAAAATATAGCTAATCACTAATATATCATGTCAGTGTTCGTTTAACTTGCTAGCATGATGCTAATTTCGTGGCATGGGGAAAATCCGTAGATCTGAAGAGACCTACGGTTCTTTTTATATAGAGCGTAAATACATTCAATACCTTTTAAAGTATTCTTTGCCGTATTGATACTTTGATATCTTGTCTTTCTTACTTTAATATGACGGTGATCTTGCTCAATGAGGTTATTCAGATATTTCGATGTACAATGACAGTCAGGTTTAAGTTTAAAAGCTTTAATTATTTTAGCCATTGCTGCCTTCGTTGAAGGTGCCTGATCTGTAACTACCTTTTGAGGCTTACCAAATTGTTTAATGAGACGTTTGATAAACGCATATGCTGAATGATTATCTCGTTGCTTACGCAACCAAATATCTAATGTATGTCCCTCTGTATCAATGGCACGATATAAATAGCTCCATTTTCCTTTTATTTTGATATACGTCTCATCAATACGCCATTTGTAATAAGCTTTTTTATGCTTTTTCTTCCAAATTTGATATAAAATTGGGGCATATTCTTGAACTCAACGGTAGATCGTTGAATGATGAACGTTTACACCACGTTCTCTTAATATTTCAGATATATCACGATAGCTCAATGCATATCTTAGATAGTAGCCAACGGCTACAGTGATAACATCCTTGTTAAATTGTTTATATCTGAAATAGTTCATACAGAAGACTCCTTTTTGTTAAAATTATATTATAAATTCAACTTTGCAACAGAACCCAAAAAGTTGCCTTTAGCATCTCAAATCCATTGTCGCTCTAAGGATCATAAGGTGCCTAAAAAGGTTTTAAAAAGATTTATAAAAAGATATTAAAAAGTTCGGGGCATTTTGCCCCTCACAAATTCAAAAGACAAAAAGGAAAGCAACCACTTTTGTGGTTGCTTTTTTATTTATAAAAATCATTAAGTTATTACCCTTTAATGCATTATTCCAATTGCTTTATTGACATTGAGCCTCTGAACCCTTAATAAACCCTAAAACTGTCGACTCGTCGGTTTTATAGCTCACGCTATACCGACATTCGTTTAAACAGTTTAATTAAGGGTTCTTCTCAATGCACAATAAATTTTCTCGGCATAATAGCTTGTTCTACCTCTTTTTATTCTTTTTTAATACAAAATCGAGTAGTGTCATAAAAAGTGCAAAAAATAATGCAGTAACCAAGTTCAAATATACATGAAAATCAATTGCTGGTATTACTAAATCAAGTAAAGATTTTAAAATAAAAAACAAAACAAAAAAGTATATAAAATATAAAAAGATTTTCAAAACAAAACCACCTCTCCGAAAAAATCTATCACACTAAATCTCAAAGTTTAAAATATCTTTATTTGCAATTTTAAGGCACTTTTTAGAGCATTTAAGGGTAATTTATACAAATTTATTACCTAAAACTATTTAACGGCTCTTAAAACGCAAATATGAGCCAAGTATGAATAGTTTTCTAAAATATTACTGAAAACCTATCGCAAAAGATGATACTATCTACTCAAATAAATAATTCTATTTCTAGGAATGATTTGTATGTTAGAAAAAATAAAAAATATCGAACCAGAGCAATCAGTCGGAATTATATTATTAGCAATAATTTTAAGTTTTACTTTTATGGATTTACGTTTTGTTATACCTGCAGGATTGATTGTTATAGCAACTTTAATCATTTCTTTATACAAAATATTTACAGACTGGCGTTGGGCTTTAAAATTTTTAGGTTACATAGTTTATGCAGTTGTCGGAATAATTCTTATTATACTTTTTGGAATGACATTGCTCTTGATTGTCCCTTTAGCTTTATTATTCTTTATAGCTTTTTTGACATCGAGAAAAGACCGATTTTAGATTTTTACTTTATTGCCGTTGAGCCGCGGAACCCTTAACAAACCCAAAACTTGTCGAATGGTCGGCATAATAGCGTGTATTACTTTTTGTTTTTCTTTTCTGAATAAGGTAAATAAAAGATGACGAATAGAGCACATGCAATCGCTATAAAAGAACCTATAAAAACCAAATAATCTCCTCCTTTTTTAGCTTTATACAGTGTCTTTACGTATAAATATATATTTAACCTAAAAAATAGATTAAAGTCGCTCATACGCCTTAAAAATGGCATATATGAGTAAACTAAATAAGATGTAAGGCACAAAATAAAACATCACGATCAGATATCGCCATGGTGAATGACCTGTTTTTAAGACGTGGTTAATCCAGTCATAAAAATGTTGTACGCCTAATAAGTCGCCTAATGGACTTAAGACTACAAAAGTAATCATTACTAAGGCAACGATGAAAAACATCGCTGTAATCCCTTTAGTTAAACGATTGAACGCTTGATCATATTGTTTTATTGACGTTTCGTTCGTTGCGATGCGCTCATCAAGCGTTTTTTTATAGTCATCATGTGCTTTTTGTAGGTCTGATTGATGATTTTGAAACTCTTTAACTAGATTTTGTGTTTGTGATTTCACATCTTCTAATTCTTGTTGGATTGCTGATTGAAAATCTTGTTTTAAATTATCGTTATTAATACGTTCCACATAGTGTTTTGCAACGCTAATAAATCTTTTTTGGGTTTTTTCTGTGGCTTGATTAAAGTTCAAGGCCATAGTCTCTATCGTTGTCAATAATTGTTCGTGACGCTTGTTCCGCTCGTTCTCTCTCTTCTCGATCTCTTCGAGCCTTTTCATCAGCAAGTCTTGCTGACTCTGCAGCTTGTCGGCGACGCTCAAGCTCATTTGTGTCTTGGGCGAATTTATCCCAATCTGATTGAGTGACGCCTGTATCTCGTTGAGTTGGTTCATCACGGTTTGAAGTTGGTCGTTTTGGCTGGATGTCGTTGTCATCTTCTCGTTCTTGCTGTTGTCGTTGTATTTGTCTTTCAAAGCCATCTTCTATGCCCCCTTTGTTATAATCTTCACCTAATCGACGGCCACGGACTTTTTTATCTTCAGCTAGATGTCGATAGGTAATGCTCTTAGGTGTAACTCGTGCAATTTCAATGCCATATTGACTTAAATGCTCTTTAAATTCGTCCATATTTGTGGCTTTTGATTGGTCGATTGCTTCACGTATTTCATCTTTCCATGAATATTGGGCGGTTGATTTTGTATTAGGATCAGCAATCGCTTTTTCTGTTTGTGTATAACGTAAGCGTGCTGTATCTTTTTCTGGCACGCTTAAGCCATGTTCGCGACATACGTTGTCATTAAAGTCTCTTAAATCACGTAAGGCTTGCTTGTTGTTATTGAACTTTTTACCTGTTTCAAGATTAACGGCATTAATCACAATATGATTATGTATGTGATCAGTATCACAATGTGTATAAACAGCCACTTGATGATTGGTTGCGAATTTTTCAGCTAATGCTAAGCCTAGTTGATTACATTGTTCTGAGGTTACTTCGCCTGGTTTAAATGACTGGATAACTACATGACCTTCGTTGTCACCTGTTTTTCCGTATAGTTCACGTGTGGCTTTAAAACTACTTTTGGCATAGTCTATGTCACAGTTTAAGCCACTTTTTTCTTCAGCCCGTTTTTCAGCGTAATTGATGGCACGTGACGTTGATTTCGTCGCACTTAATTTAGTTGTTGCCACTATTATCATCTCGTTTATTCGGTTTAGTTAAAATATCAGTTAAAATGCCCCATAATGCGAAAACTAATACAAATAAAAGAGAATACTTGTGATTAATATAATCTGTTGTGAAAGAAAGAACAGCATAAGTAATTACAAATATGAATAAGAGTAAAAAAGAAACTATTCTTATTTTAGCCTTTGCCATATGTCATCCAACCTTTCTCGCAATTCATGGATATTATATTCTAATGCTTCATAATTCGGTGCTTCATGTTGATGTTGGTTGCAATATTTAGCGATTTGGTTTGCGTTTGCCCCCAACATACTTAAATCTTTGGCAATCGATTGTCGCGTTTCTTTATCAAATTTAGGTGCGACCAATCGACTGCCTTGTGCCTTTTTCTTAACGAAAGCAGGCACACTCATATTTAAAGTGTCAGCCGATTGCTTTAACTTTAAATATTCGGATTCGCTCACACGAAAACTAATTTGTTTCGGCTCCTTACGGTTGGGTTTATGGTTTTGCCCAACAGTTACGTTGCTAGCCACAAAATGGTTTTGTTCGCTCATACATCCCACCACGCTTTCTACGAAAGATATTACTTAATATAAATTTAGATTATATGATAATCTAAATTTAATCAAGTAATATAGTGGTTTGGCAAGCACTGGCTTTGCTATCCACTTCGTTCTAGCACGCCGTACTTGATGGGATTATATCCCATACCCTTTATGTTTTTGCTTACGCAAAAAATGAGTGGTAAAATGCTAGCCACTCATAGTTCAAAACCAAATTCAAATTCAAAACCTATGCAACCAAAAATGTGGTTGCTATACGTTCATAAATTTTATGATCACTTACGTGTATAAAATTTAATTCACTTCCAAAATCTAAATTCACGCTGCCAAAAATCAATCTGCTTTTGCAATTGTTTTTCGTTCGCTTTTAAAGTCGATTTCATTAATTCCGTTAAATCAATTGGAGATATTTCAGTCATAAGTTTACGCATTTTGTATTTTCTTCTACGTTCTAATTTTCCCCACTCATTCTCATCAAACAACAACGCCATAATTGTGTGGCGTTCTGTAGCTTTTTCGATTGTTGTATAATCAGGTTTTAATATATGCAAATCGTCAAAACACCCATTCCACATATCAACCATATTTCGTTTTAGTTCAATTTCTACACGCCATAAATGTTCAGACATAACTTCAACATCTGCATTGTCTTTACGCTCTTTTTTCTTGTTATAAATTCTGATAAATCTATCACTATCACGAGAACCAAAGTACTTTGTTTCTGCAATGCCACTTGTTCCGTAAAAAACGGTTTTTTTCAACGCTTTATCTGACATAGCATAGTAATCGCTCAAATCATCTTCAAAATCAAAAGCTAAATCTAATCTCGTAAAACCGTCATCTTCCATGTAGTCGATAATATTTTGTTTTAACCAAATCATTTCTTCATGTGTAAGTTTATTTGGATTAAATTCGACACGCATATTACGTCTGTCCCAAGTATCTGCTTTCACTTTGTCATATTCGATATAAACTTTTTCTTGCAGTGCTTTAGCTTTAAATTTCGTTTGTAGTATATCCCAAAGTCGTATTTGTGGCTCTACACTCATAAATTCAGATAGCTTTTTAGCATTATTTTTGTTCAAATTCCCAACGATTGTCATCGCATCAAAACTTAATTTTGGGTGGGGGGGGTGTCATCAATATGTACACCTAACCGGCTATTAGAGTAGCCGGTTTTAGAAAAAATTTCTAAATCCTTATTTTGTAAGTGGCTTGAATGATTTTCCTTACTCATAAAAAAATCGACTCCTTATCTAAAAAGAAGTCGTCCACCCAAATATATATCTTGATGTATGCATAAATATCGTTTAATATCGAGATATACAAAATACTCAAAAACATAAATGTTTTTTAAGGTAGTCGCACACAAACTTTGGTAGGGGCGTGGGCGACTTCTTTTTTTATTTTGTTATTAATATAACACTATCAAAAGGCTTGGTCTAATTTGATCAAGTCTTTATTTATTTTCTTTTTTCATATCTTCATATTGCCCAACAGCAATTCCAATTACTATCCCTGCTGCTGCACCTAAAGGACCCATAATAAGAAACAGGAATACACCAAAAATAATCATATAAGAAAAAGTGTTCGAATATTTTCTGAAAAAGTTTGCCATATTAAATCTAACCTCCTCTTTAAAAATACTAAAGATTATTGCATTATTCCAATTCCTCTATTTGCCGACGATTCTGCGCTCCTTAATAATCCTAAAGCTGTCCATCGGTCGATTTGATAGCTGACGCTATCCGACCGCTGGCGCTTTTAGTCTAATTAAGGGCTCTCATCGACAAATAGATTTTCTCGGCATAATAGCGTGCTTATCCTTAGAAAAAGACTTCGAATTTTTTTCTAATCCATTCATAAAGATAAATAAAACCACCTATCGCAACAATATAAGGTAATCCATAAGCAATATACCAAATAAATGTCATAAAGCCCTCAGACGCTTTAATTTTACTTGATATTGCTTTTGGTTCTGTTGCAAAGTAAAAAATATAGCTAATCACTAATATATCATGTCAGTGTTCGTTTAACTTGCTAGCATGATGCTAATTTCGTGGCATGGGGAAAATCCGTAGATCTGAAGAGACCTACGGTTCTTTTTATATAGAGCGTAAATACATTCAATACCTTTTAAAGTATTCTTTGCCGTATTGATACTTTGATATCTTGTCTTTCTTACTTTAATATGACGGTGATCTTGCTCAATGAGGTTATTCAGATATTTCGATGTACAATGACAGTCAGGTTTAAGTTTAAAAGCTTTAATTATTTTAGCCATTGCTGCCTTCGTTGAAGGTGCCTGATCTGTAACTACCTTTTGAGGCTTACCAAATTGTTTAATGAGACGTTTGATAAACGCATATGCTGAATGATTATCTCGTTGCTTACGCAACCAAATATCTAATGTATGTCCCTCTGTATCAATGGCACGATATAAATAGCTCCATTTTCCTTTTATTTTGATATACGTCTCATCAATACGCCATTTGTAATAAGCTTTTTTATGCTTTTTCTTCCAAATTTGATATAAAATTGGGGCATATTCTTGAACCCAACGGTAGATCGTTGAATGATGAACGTTTACACCACGTTCTCTTAATATTTCAGATATATCACGATAGCTCAATGCATATCTTAGATAGTAGCCAACGGCTACAGTGATAACATCCTTGTTAAATTGTTTATATCTGAAATAGTTCATACAGAAGACTCCTTTTTGTTAAAATTATATTATAAATTCAACTTTGCAACAGAACCGACAAGTTTTGGGATTGTTAAGGGTTCCGAGGCTCAACGTCAATAAAGCAATTGGAATAAAGCAATGTTTTTAGTAAATTAAAAAGAAAAGGGGTTTTTTTATGAAGCTGTACGTTAACGAAATTGTTAGAACAAATAACTTTGAAGATGATGATATTATGAATAAAATTTTAGGGATGTGGGATACTTTTTATAAAAAAAATGATGATTATAAAGGGGAAGTATATGCAATTTATCATGATTATGAATCGGATTATAAAGGTGATTATTCATTAGCTTTGTGTACAGAAGATATTTCGTCAGATAAATTTTTCGAAGTTGACTTTGCTAATAGTATTGAATACAAGTGTTCTGGAAAAGATGAAATTGCAAACGTATGGAAACGTATTTGGGAAGATGAAGAAGAGAACAAAATTCAAAGAAAATATGATATTGATTGCGAAGAATATAAAGAAGATGGGTCAGTTGTTATACATCTTTTTTAGCTTTTATGAAACGAGTTGAAAACGAGTTTCTTCTTGTCTTGATACTATAAAAATAAGCAAAGATATAACATAAAATGACTTATCGGAAGTCTTATATCATCGTATATTCGGAGATGATATAATATATAGGTCGCCTATCTCTCAGGCGTCAATTCAGACGTAGAGAGGAGGTGCATATCAGATGGTCGAAGCTCTTGTTCACATCACGACCACAGTCATCAGTGGTTGTATTGTTGCGTTATTTACGCATTGGCTACGTACACGTAACAATAAGAAAAAATAGGCGATATTAGCCAACACCTAAAAATCCCCTCACTATTGCGAGTAGTGAGGGGATTGGTGCATATAATGCACGAAGCTCTTGTTAAATATATTATAACACCATAGTGGATAGGAATGCAAAAGATCAAAAACAAAAAAGAAAGACTTAAAACCTAATTAATTCTGTAATTAAAAAAAGTATTTTTATTATATTCTCATCAATGGGGGAGTAGTTCAAATATATCTATGTATAACTTTTATTTCCGTTCCTTTCGTATTCCCTTTATGAATTCCTCATGGATAAACCCCCAATCACACATAGCACTTAATACGGGCTCCAATGATTTTCCATGTTTAGATAAAGAATATTCTACTTTTGGAGGGATTTCGTGATAAACAACACGAGTGATTAGGCCATCCCTTTCTAAGTCTCTAAGTTGTTGCGTTAGTACACCCTGTGTTATTTCAGGAATTAAATGTCTCAATTCTCCGAAACGTTTTGTGCCTTTTACTAAAAGAATAAATAATATATAAGGCTTCCACTTACTACCAATTACTTGAAGCGTGGTAACAATTCTATATTTTGATTGTTCATCCAACAGAGTATCTCCCCTTTAAAATAACAATGTATAATCATAAATTCGTACTAAGTATATTAATCATATCAAATGAAAAGAACAAAAATAATAAATTAGCCTGATAGATTTCTTGTTTTGTATATATGGATAATTTAACAAAAAAATAGGAGTTATTATATCGTACGTGATTGAATTAGTACCTTTTAACATACTAAGTATGAAAGATATGTCTACTTTTCAATCTGAATTTAGATCGGCATAATTATTATAAAGTACAAAATACTTTGTACATATAAAGAAACAATATACCTTCCATTTATTTCATCTTGTAATGAACAGTGTTCTATCATTTTTCGTACTTTTAGGTAAATATTTGAAATTGGAGTTGATTAAATGCCCTTTGTAATTTATGTATTAGGATTACTTATTTTTGCACAAACAACATCAGAATTTATGGTCGCTGGTATAATGCCAGTTCTTTCGGAAGAGTTTGGCGTATCTATCTCTTCTATTGGTTACCTTATTTCAGCTTATTCGGCAGGTATGGTCATCGGAGGCCCCATACTTACCTTAGCTTTACTTAAAGTGGCTCGAAAAAAAGCCCTGTTGACTCTTACTTTTGTGTATTTAATAGGTCAGATACTTGGGGCGATGGCACCTAATTATGAGATAATGTTCGTAGCACGTTTAATTACGGGAATTAGTTCTGCTGCTTGTTTTGGTCTATGTATGGCGATTGCTTTTCAATTAGTGAGTGCGCATACTCGCGGACGTGCTGCTTCCATTGTTTTGGGTGGTTTAATGCTGGCAACCGCAGCTGGTCTTCCAATTACTATTATGGTAGAACAATATTTTGGATGGCGCGCTAGCTTTTGGACTATTGCCTTATTAGTTTTATTAGCAGGCATATTAGCATATATCTTTATTCCATCTGTTGCTCAACAAGAACAGACCAGTGTTCGAAAAGAACTTGGTTTATTTAAAAATTATTCTTTATGGGCGGCTTATGTAACAAGTATGGTAGTTATAGGTGCAATTATTACAGGATTTAGTTACTTTACACCAATTTTAACTAGTATTTCGGGAGTTAAATCGACAACCGTTCCTTATATTCTTGCTGGTTATGGTATAGCAATGGTAATAGGGAATATTATTGTGGGTCGATTGGCTGATACTTATATGATTTCAGTTTTAGTTGTAGGACTTAGCGTCTTGACAGTTACCTTTGTGGTGTTTGGACTTTTTACAGAACTTCCTATGATTGCTGTAATTTCAATAATCACTGTTGGTTTTGTAGGATTATCAATGAATCCTGCTTTAGCCATTCGCGTAACTAGAGTTGGTGGTACAGGTACATTAGTTGCCAGTGTCCATAATTCGATGATTAATTTAGGAAATACATTTGGTCCTGCGATTGGTGGGTTCGCTATTGAGGCTGGATTTGGATTAGCTTCTCCATTATGGGTCGGTTTAATTTTATCTATTATTGCTCTAATATCTTTATTACCTATTGTTAGAGGTAATATCCCTTTTCTTAATACTAAATAGGTGGTCAACATGTCTATAGAAAAATAATGGCTCTGTTGCAAAGTTAAAAATCATGTAATATTTATTTTTAGTAAGTTTTAATTATAGATATGTATACTTTGAGTACACCCTAATCATACAAAGTAGATTGTTGAAATTACAGCAACCTACATGTATGATTAGGGTGTATATTAAATGTGGAGTGAAAATAAATGATTATAGGATATGCGAGAGTATCTTCGATAGATCAAAACTTAGAAAGACAATTGGATAATTTAAAGACGCTTGGTGTAGAGAAAATCTTTACAGAGAAGCAATCAGGAAAATCAGTTGAAAATAGACCTGTATTTCAAGAAGCCCTTAATTTTGTAAGAATGGGAGATCGATTCGTTGTGGAGTCTATTGATCGTTTAGGACGTAATTATGATGAAATTATTGAAACTGTGAATTACTTAAAAGAAAAAGACGTTCAGTTAATGATTACAAGTTTACCTATGATGAATGAAGTTATTGGTAATCCATTACTAGATAAGTTTATGAAAGATTTAATCGTTCAAATTTTAGCAATGGTTTCAGAACAAGAGAGAAATGAAAGTAAACGTCGACAAGCTCAAGGTATCCAAGTTGCGAAATACAAAGGGGTATATAAAGGGCGCCCTTTACTTTATTCACCGAACGCAAAAGATCCTCAGAAACGTGTTATCTATCATCGAGTTGTCGAAATGTTAGAAGAAGGGAAAGCAATTAGTAAGATTGCGAAAGAGGTTAATATTACAAGACAGACAGTTTATAGAATTAAACATGATAAGGGATTATCTTGATAAATGGGATGTCAATGCAAATGAGAGCTTCTCACAGCGTCTGAAAACTTATGGTGATCAATTATTCTGAGATTTTAATATTAAAACAAGAAAAGAGAGAACAAAAATGTTCTCTCTTTTCTTAATAGTCATTGTTTTTTTTTATTTATGAAGTTTTTTGGTGTATGGCGAATACTGATATCGAAACAAGTAAGGCGCTTAAAGAGATTATTAATATAATTATGTTTAATATTGTTTGTGCTGACCAAGAATATATAGATGCTAATACTTCAGTTATTACAAGTAATACAAGACAAGTGACAAACCCATAGGCATATGCTTGATTTATAATCATCGTTCCTCTTTCATCATTATTTCTTTTTGCAAACATCGCTACTGCCACCATCAATCCCCCTGTTATTACTGCAAATATTGCTAATAATATAGAAACGGTATAACTCATAGTATCTACTCCTTATAGTTAAAGATTTCTTCTATTGTTACGTTAAATAGTCTTGATAATTTAAATGCTAATACAAGTGAAGGGCTATATTTATTTTTTTCAATAGAGTTAATTGTTTGTCGACTGACGCCTACTTGATTAGCTAACTCATTTTGAGATATATCGAATTTTGCCCTTAAAATTTTAAGTTGGTTCGTTAATTCTCCACTTTCAAATTTAGCCAATAGCTTCACCTCTTTATATGAATTGTAAAATAAAATTTACTTAATGTAAAGTTTTTTTGTCATAGAGTAAAAATAATACACATACATTTTTGTATGTGTATTAAACATTCCAAATTCATATGTCAAAAACGATCGTTTATAACGCAATCATGATGAGAGTATTAATACAGTTAATTATTTGAAATACTTTAGTTTACATAATAAAGTGTTATAGGAACTAAAAGTGTATATCATATCCATTTAATAATAATCTAAAATCTCTTGTAAGTCTTGTTTTATATTATTACGCAAACTCTCTGGGCTTAAAACCTTTACATTTTTGCCACAAGATATAATGATTTTTGAGACAAAGTTCACATCTTCTTTATTTATGCCTATTTTTAATATATATGTATCATCTAACTTATCTATAGTAATATTAGACCACAGATGATTTTGTAATAAATCTACTCCTATTTCATTACATTCAATAGTTATATTTATTTTGGATTCGTTTCTTATTAAGTACTGTTTGTAATTTTTCATATTAATATTTGGGATTTCATCCACAAATGTTGTTTCATATATCTCCTCAATTTTATTTAAGTTAAATAATCTCACGATTTTAGTGTTAACATTCGCCGTCACAAAATACCACACATTATTCTTATATGTTAACCCTATCCCTTGATAAATATAAGTAAGTTGTTTAGATCCATAAGCTAAAGTGAATTGCTTTTTAAGTACTGTAAAATTTATAACTTTCTTAAAAATATCATTAGAATATTCGTTTCCTATTTCAACATTAAAGTATTCAAACATATTTTTGTATTGATTAATAATCGATTTTTGCACTTCTGTAGAATTGTTATATATTTTATTTACTATACTTGTATATTCAGATGAAAATGGGAGACTTTTTAAATTAGAAATACTCGACAAAGCAAAATATAAAGATTTAATTTCTTCATCATTTAAATCAATTCTTGTGATATGAGCCTTTCTAATAACTTTATATCCTCCATTCTTTCCTCCATTACTGTATAAAGGCACCCCTAGTTCTTGAATATCTTTAATATCTCTCAAAGCTGTACTTTTTGAAATCTTAAATTCTTCCATTACATCTTTTAATTTGAAATTTCGATTATTATTACAAAATTCTATTAGATTATAAAGTCTGATAGTTTTATTCATAAATTTTCCTTTCGGTGTCTATAACTGACACCTTTAAGTAATATTATAACTATATAACAAATTATTGAAGGAGGAAAATATATGAATTTTGAAGTTAGTCCATATTTTTTAATCACTAATAATGCAGAAAAATTAAGAATACGCTTAGAAGAATTATTTAATGCAAATACAGTTTATATACAAAGAATAAAAGATAGACCATTAGAAGCGCGTAAAGATGTTGATGAAAGAGATTTAGAAAAAATTGATCAATGTGTTATTTTATTTGGTGATGTGAAATTAATGATTGCAGATGATACTGAAGGACTTCCAATTACTAAAGGAAATAATGTTTCTTTGTGTGTGACATTCGAAAATGTCGAAGACACAAAGAGAATTTATGATAAATTCGTTGAATTAGGCTCTGAAATTTTATTACCTTTTGCTCCGAAATTTTACACGGAAGGTTACGGATATGTTAAAGATGAATTCGGAATTGCTTATCATCTCTTTACCAAAAGAAAAAATTAAAAAAAGAGCATATATCATATGCTCTTTTTTTAATCATAATTTACATAATCGATGATTATCAGAAGTTCCAGCACTATAAAAGGTGTATCAAGGGTTTATAAACCCTTGATACACCTTTTACATTCATTTTTAATTACCGAAGAATCGACTCCAAAATCCTTTTTTAGGTGGTTCTACCTCCTTATTATCGTCAGGATCACTCTTCGTTTCTTCAACGAACTTATCTTCTTTTATTAATTCACCTTCATTTGTACTGTCATTCTCTTTCTCTTCGGCTATATCCTTGTAATTTACTTCTGTTGGTTGACACTTTGTTTGTTGTTGATTGATATTTTGTGATTCTTCAGTAAAAGTTGCTTCTTGCGGATCAATATTTTGTCTATTATTCGTCGCTGTATCAAAAGAATAATTAAGCTGTCTTTCTTCTTCTAATTGGCTTTCTAGTTTTTGAATCTTTTTATTACTTTCTAATGCTAATACTTGTTGGTTTTCAAGTAATTTCGACCTTTCTTGTAATTCTTTTCTATAAAATTCTATTGTCGTTTCATGACGTTTTTCTTGTTTTTCAAGTTGTTTATTTAAAGTATCTATTTGCTTTTCGAGTAGTTCAATTATTTGAACATCATATTTAGATTCGTTTTTTTTATTATCTGTTTTAACTTTCTCTGAACTTATATTAGTACTTTCAAAGCCATATTTCTTTTTATTTCTGATTACTCTTTGAATGATTTTTTCTACATCAACATCATTTTTAATGAATGAAGTATTATCCTGTTTTACTGTTTCTATATTCAATCTTTTTATATTATTAAATACAGTCTGTTTACTAACTTCCAATTCTTCACTTATTTCTTTAACGCTCTTCATATCTTCAACCCTTTATAAACACTTTATCAACCCTTTATAAACACTTTATCAACCCTTTATAAATAAATTTTATCATAAATACTTTTATAAAGGGAGCTTGAGCAGTCTTAAAAAACCTTTTATAAACAGTTGACAAGATCATCGTCAACTGTTTATAAAAGGTTTTTAGTGGGATTATAATATCTTTTATATGTTCTTTTTTAATGATATAATGTTCATAATACGTTTTAGTCCCAACTACTGGTAATAGTTGGGACTGGGTAATAAAACGTTACAATACGTTAGCTATTTAATTTGATATATGTATTATATACAACAATATCTACAGT